>NZ_JBHSRF010000001.1:0-22200 GCF_042658925.1 Sphaerisporangium aureirubrum | reverse complement strand
CGCCGAGTCGGCGGGACGGTGTACGGCGAAACCGGCGCCTTCATACGGCGGGACACCGGCCAACAGAACACCTAGCGGTGGAACACCATGAGCCCGGCAGGACCCGGGGGTGCGGGGGTGTCCCCCGCATGAGAACAGCCCTTGCGCCTTCCGCGCGGAGCGCGTCCTCCGCGAGGACCATTTCACCGGCGCCGCACACACACGGGTTTCCCGCCGTACGACGGCGCCGGATTCGCCGTACACCGTCCCGCCGTCGCGGCGCCGACTCCCCCCGGGGCCATAGGACCGGGGCGACAGGTACCCGGTGCCCGGGACCGGTGCCCGGGACCGGAACCCGGTGCCCGGGACCGGAACCCGGTGCCCGGGACCAGAAGCCGATCCCCGGGACCAGAAGCCGATCCCCGGGACCGGAAGCCGATCCCCGGGACCGGGAGGCGCCGCTAGTGGTCGTGTCTTTGGTTACTCGTCGGGGTCGGATCCGTTGGTGTCGGCGGCGGGGAATTCGACCAGGGCTAGGATTCGGCTGGCCATGAAGCGGGCGGTTCGGACCGGGGTGCCGGTTCGGGTCACCTCGCTCACCTCCACCAGGCCGCGCCGAGTGGCTACGTCGACCCGGCGTCCCGCCTTGGTCGCGCTGACTTCGTAGGTGCGCGGCGTGCCGCCGGCGTCGATGACGATCTCCACCCGGTCACCCTTCATGTCAGGGTAAATACCCATTTCATGGGCAGGTCATCCGTACACCAGTTTGATAATTGCCACGGCGCCGACGACCACGATGACCGCGCGCAGGACCCGGGGGGACAGCCTGCGGCCCACCCCGGCGCCCAGGTAGCCGCCCACCGTGGAGCCCAGCGACAGCAGCAGGACCGCCCACCAGTCGACCGGGGCGATCAGCGCGAACAACACGGCCGCCGCGGCGTTGACCAGCAGCGACAACACGTTCTTGGCGGCGTTGATCCGCTGGATGTGGTCGTCGAGGAAGATGCCGAGCAGCCCGATGAGCACCACTCCCTGGGCCGCGCCGAAGTAGCCGCCGTACATCCCGGCGAGCAGGATGCCGAGCCACAGCCAGATCCCGCCGTGCGGGCGCGCGGTCTCCCTGCGGTCCGACAGCCAGGCGTTGAGCCGCTGCTGCAGCACGACCAGCACGCAGGCAATGGCGATCAGGACCGGCACGATCACCTGGAACGCCTGCGCGGGCAGGGACATCAGCAGCAGCCCGCCCGCCACCGCGCCCACCACCGACGCGATGCCGAGCCGCACCAGGCGGTCCCGCTGCCCCTTCAGCTCGGCACGGTAGCCGATCACCCCGCTCACCCCGCCGGCGACCAGGCCGACGTTGTTGGAGACGTTGGCGACGATCGGCGGGTAGCCGAGGGCGAGCAGGGTCGGGAACGTGATCAGTGACCCGGACCCGACCACGGCGTTGATCGCCCCCGCCGCGACCCCCGCCACAAGGATCGCGACCACCTCCCACGGTGCCAAGATTTCACCTTTCGTACGGCTTCGCCCGATATTAGGCGGACACACCGTACCGACGGGGACCAAGGGGCCTGTGCCCGGTTCCTCCCCACCGTGGGCCGGGGAGAACCTCGCTCACCGCGCCGGAGGGCCCTCCTTTGGCCGGGCGGTGAACAGCCCGCCGAGCCCCTCCAGGGCCTTGCTCATCTCGGACGGCACGATCCACACCTTGTTGGAGTCGCCCTTGGCGATCTCGGGCAGCGTCTGGAGGTACTGGTAAGCCAATAACTGCTGGTCGGGGTTGCCCTCGTGGATGGCGCGGAACACCATGGCGATGGCGTCCGCCTGGCCCTTGGCCCGCATGGCCTGTGCCTCCGCATCCGCCTGCGCGCGCAGCACCGCCGCCTCGGCCTCCCCGCGCGCCTTCAGCACCGCGGCCTGCCGGTCGCCCTCGGCGGTGAGGATGGCCGACTGCTTCTGCCCCTCGGCGGACAGGATGGACGCGCGCTTGTCGCGGTCGGCGCGCATCTGCTTCTCCATCGAGTCCTGGATGGAGGCCGGCGGGTCGATGGCCTTGAGCTCGACGCGGTTGACCCGGATGCCCCACCGGCCGGTGGTCTCGTCCAGCGCGCCGCGCAGCTCGGAGTTGATCTCGTCCCGGGAGGTCAGCGTGCGCTCGAGGTCCATGCCGCCGACGACGTTGCGCAGGGTGGTGACGGTGAGCTGCTCCACGCCGGTCAGGAAGTTGGCGATCTCGTAGGTGGCCGCCCGGGGGTCGGTGACCTGGTAGTAGATCACCGTGTCGATGGAGACCACCAGGTTGTCGGAGGTGATCACCGGCTTCGGGGGGAAGGAGACGACCTGTTCGCGCAGGTCGACGATGGTGCGGACGCCGTCGACGAACGGCACCACGATGTTCAGGCCCGGCCCGAGCGTGCGGTGGTAGCGCCCGAGGCGCTCGATGATGAACGCCTGTGCCTGCGGAACGATGCGAATCGTCCGATACAGCGCAAAACCGGAAATGGCCACCACGATCGCGGCGACGATGAGCTGTGTCATGAGCTGCTCCGACCGGACGATTTAGATGAGCCCCCGGCCGGAATGATATTTGGTCCAGGCTTTACGTGTTCGTCATCCACACCGCTGAATATGACCCGGACACAGAAGAATCACGGCCGGTCACCCCGGCAGCGCGCGGGCGTACCACCGGCCGTCCGCGCTGCGCTCCAGGCTCAGCGGCACGCCGAAGGTGCGCGACAGGTTGTCGGCGGTCATGACGTACTCGATCGGGCCCTGCGCCACCACCGAGCCGTGCCGCAGCAGCAGCACGTGGGTGAAGCCGTTCGGCACCTCCTCCACGTGGTGGGTGACCAGCACCATCGTCGGCGCCTTGGGGTCGTACGCCAGCCCGGACAGGCGGCGCACCAGGTCCTCCCGGCCGCCGAGGTCGAGCCCTGCGGCGGGCTCGTCCAGCAGCAGCAGCTCGGGGTCGGGCATCAGCGCGCGGGCGATCTGCACCCGCTTGCGCTCGCCCTCCGACAGCGTGCCGAACTTGCGCCGGATCAGATGGGCGCAGCCGAGCTGGTCGATCAGCTCCACCGCGCGGGTGACGTCCCCCGAGTCGTACTCCTCGTTGTGCCGGCCGAGGATGGCGTACGACGCGGTGAGCACCAGGTCGATGACCTTCTCGTCCTGCGGCACCCGCTCGGCGACCGACGAACTGGCCAGCCCGATGCGCGGGCGCAGCTCGAACACGTCCGTCTTGCCGAGCGTCTCGCCGAGGATCTCCACCGAGCCGTCGCTCGGGTACAGCAACGCCGCCGCGACCTGAAGCAGCGTGGTCTTCCCGGCGCCGTTGGCACCGATCACGACCCAGCGCTCGTCCTCCTCGACGGTCCAGTCGATGCCCCGCAACAGAGCGGCGCCATCTCTGCGGACGGCGACATCCTGGAGCCGAAGCACCTGACCACCCATCCCGAATACCTCCTGACATGTCGATCCGGACGAACGCGGGGTCACCGCGCCGCCCGGCTCCACCCGGCGGGTCGCCCCGCCCAGTGTCCCTCGGGACCAAACCTATTGCAGCATCAGCGCATATCGTGGTCCGGTGCACCCCGATTCACCGATCTCCGCCACCTTGGTAGCCTGGGGCAACGCCTGGCTCACCGGCCACGCCGGGCTGGACGAGGCCGTCGACCGGCTGGAGCGCGCGGGGGGACCACAGGTCGTCTCCACCCGCGGCACCGAGGCGCCGTTGCGCGCCTTCCTCGCCGACCTGCGGGTCGAGGGCATGAACGCCATGCGGCTCGCGCTGCCCGCCGCGGGCGACCCTCTCGGCCTCACCGGACCGCCCCCCTTCACCGTCGCCGCCATCGACGCCGGGCAGGCCGTCACGGCCGTGCTCCCCCACCGCTGCGCCGGTCTGGTGCCCACCCCGGACCTCCGCGGCTCCTCCTACTCCGGAATCCGCTGGACCGTCATGGAGGCCAGCGCCACACCTCCCGACGTCCCGAGCCTCGCCGAGGCCGAGCACGCCCTCACCGCCGCCATCCGCTCCGCCACCGACGCCCTGCTCTCGGTGGACGGCCCCGAACGCGACCAGCCCTCCCTCCGGGCGTCCGGCGACGGCCTGGCCCCCGGCTACCCCGGCCGCGCCCACCGCGTGGCCGCCCTGACCGCCCGCCTCACCACCGCCCTGCGCCTGGCCGACGAACGCGGCCTGACCTCCACCCAGATCACCATCCGCACCCAGGCCCTGCGCGAGCTCGACCGCGCCCTGCGCCGCGCCCGCGTAGCCGCCCACAACGCCCTCCTGGAACCCCACCACTCCTCCCGCACCCCCGGCCCCCGGCCCACTCCCGGCCACCCCTGACCGCCCGGGCCGGCCCCGCGACACCCGGCCCGCCCCCGGGCGGGCAAGACAGTCCAGATCTCAGCCCAGGCCGTGGCGGACGGCGTACAGCGCGGCCTGGGTGCGGTCCTGGACGCCGAGCTTCATCAGGACGTTGGAGACGTGGGTCTTGACGGTCTTCTCGGCGACGACCAGCTCCCGGGCGATCTCGCGGTTGGAACGGCCGGAGGCGATCAGCGCGAGCACCTCACGCTCCCGCTCGGTGAGCACCGCGATGGACGGGCCACCCGGGGCGCTCCCGGCCGCACCTCCCAGCACGGCCTCGGCCGCCTCGGGCGCGAGCAGCACCTGGCCGCCGTGCACGGCGCGGACCGCCTGGACCAGCGCCTCGGGATCGACGTCCTTGTACAGGAACCCGGCGGCGCCGGAGCGCATCGCGGGCGCCACGTCGCCCCGGTCGCTCACCGAGGTCAGCACGATCACCCGGGTGGCGCCGCCCCGCCCGGCCAGCTCACGCAGCGCGCCGAGGCCGTCCAGCACGGGCATCTTCAGGTCCAGCAGCAGCACGTCGGGCGCCAGCGTCCCGACCAGCGCCACCGCCTCGGCCCCGTCGGCGGCCTCCCCCACCACGTCCAGGTCGTCCTGAAGGCCGAGGAAGGTGCGCAGCCCTTGGCGCACCACGGGGTGATCGTCGGCGATCACCACCCGGATCACCGCGGCACCTCCAGCCGCACCACGGCCCCCGCGCCGGGCTCGGACACCACCTTCAACGTCCCCTCCAGCACCTCGGCCCGGTCCCGCATGGACAGCAGCCCGAGCCCGCGCAGCGTGGGCTCCTCGGCCACGAAGCCGTCCCCGTCGTCACGGACCTCCAGCACCAGGCACGCCCCCTCCGCGGTCAGCGACACGTGGATCCGCGACGCGTTGGCGTGCCGCAGCGCGTTGTGCAGCGCCTCCTGCGCCACCCGCAGCACGGTCACCTCGGTGTCCGGGGTGAGATCCCCCACGGGGTGCCCCTCGAACGTGATCGCCACCGGGCTCAGCCGGTCCAGCAGGCCGACGTGCTTGCGCAGCGTCTCGGTCAGCCCGTGCCGGTCCAGCTCGGCCGGGCGCATCTCGACGATGACGGCCCTCAGCTCGGCCAGCGCCTCGCCCGCCAGCCGCCGTACCGTGTCGATCTCGGCGCGGGCCCGCTCGGCGTCGGCGTCCAGCAGGGCCGCCGCGGCCTGCGCGGTGAGCCGCAGCGAGAACAGCTTCTGGGTCACCGCGTCGTGCAGCTCGCGGGCCATCCGCGTGCGCTCCTCCGAGATCGTCAGCTCGCGCACGCACTCGTACAGCCTGGCGTTGGTCATGGCGATGGCGGCGTGCGCGGCGAACAGCATGAGCAGGTTCTCGTCCTGCCGGGTGAACCCGCCGGGGGCCCGCTTGTTGGACAGGAACAGGATGCCGAGGACGTTCTCCCCGTCCTTGATCGGCACCCCGATGAAGTCCTTCAGCACGGGGTGCGCGGCCGGCCACCAGCCGAACCTCGCGTCCTTGCGGATGTCGGCCAGCCGCACCGGCGCCGCCTCGTGCAGCAGCGCGGCCAGCATGCCGTGCTGGCGCGGCAGCGGCCCGATGGCCTCCCATTGCTTGTCGGACACCCCCTCGGCGACGAACTCGGCGAACGAGCCGTCGACGTCGGGCACGCCGAGCGCGGCGTAGCGGGCGTCCAGGAGCGTCTGCGCCGAGCGCACGATCACCTGGAGCACCTCGCGCACCGACAGGTGCCTGGTCACCGCCAGCACCGCGGAACTGACCGCGTGCAGCACCGCGTCCCGCTCGGCGCCGTGGTCGAAGCGGGGCTCGATGCCGGGGTTCCGTTCCGCCGTCACGCCCCACACTGTAGGCGCCCGCGGGGACCGTGACCCGGGTCGCAGGTCCTAGGCCCATCAGCCGAGCCCGAGCCGGGTCCTGCGCCCGATGCCCCGCGCCGCGCCCGCTTCTAGCGTCGGGGCATGACGCGATCGACGGACACACGAACACCCACGGCCCTGGTCACCGGGGGCTCCCGAGGGCTCGGGCTCGCCCTGGCCCGCGCCCTGGCCGCCGAGGGCTGGCACCTGGTCATCACCGCCCGGGGGGCGGAGGACCTGGAGAAGGCCGCGCTGGAGACCGGCGCCACGGCGCTGCCCGGCGACGTGGCCGACCCCGCGCACCGCGCGCGGCTCGCGCAGGCCGTGAATGAACTCGGGGGCCTCGACCTGCTGGTGAACAACGCGAGCACGCTCGGCGCCGCCCCGCTGCCCACCCTGGCGGTCTACCCGCTGGACGCCCTGGACGACGCGCTGCGGCAGAACGTGGTCGCGCCGCTCGGGATGATCCAGGCCACCCTGCGCGGGCTGCGCGAACGCGGGGGCGCGGTGATCAACATCTCGTCGGACGCCGCGGTGGAGGCGTACGAGGGCTGGGGCGGCTACGGCGCGACCAAGGCGGCGCTGGAACAGCTGTCCAAGGTGCTCGCCGCGGAGGAGCCGGACCTCGCGGTGTGGTGGGTGGACCCGGGCGAGATGCGCACCCGCATGCTGGCCGACGCGGTCGGCGAGGAGGAGGCCGCCGGGGCCGACGACCCGGAGATCGTGGCGGCGTTCCTGGTGGACCTGGTGCGCGCTCGGCCGGGCAGCGGCCGGGTGACCCGGTGACCACCTTCGAGCTCTCCCCGGTCCGCGAGGCGCACGAGCCGCCCGAGGAACGCGGCCAGGCGCGCGACGCCGTACGGCTGATGGTGTCGGGCAAGGACTCCGGGAAGATCACGCACCACGCCTTCACCGAGCTGCCCGACCTGCTGCGGGCCGGGGACCTGCTCGTGGTCAACGACTCGGCCACCCTGCCCGCGGCGGTGCCGCTGGACCGGCTGGCCGTGCACTTCTCCACCGAGCGCGAGGACGGCTCGTGGCTGGTGGAGCTGCGGCGCCGGGCCGGGGACACCACGGCGCCGTACGGCGGGGGCGAGCCCGGGGAGTGGCTGCCCATGCCGGGCGGCGCCACCCTGCGGCTGCTGGACCGGGAGACGCCCCGGCTGTGGCGGGCGAGGCTGGACCGGGACGTGGCGGGCTACCTGCGTGAGCACGGCAAGCCGATCAGGTACTCGTACGTGCCTCGGGACTGGCCGCTGTCGGCGTACCAGACGGTGTTCGGGGTGCGGCCGGGCAGCGCCGAGATGCCGAGCGCGGGGCGGCCGTTCAGCCCGGAGGTGGTGACGGGGCTGGTCGCCCGGGGGGTGCTGATCGCGACGGTGACCCTGCACACCGGGGTGGCGTCACCGGAGAAGGACGAGCCGCCGTACGCCGAGCGTTTCGCGGTGCCGGCGCAGACGGCGCGGCTGGTGAACCAGGCGGACGGGCGGGTCGTCGCGGTGGGGACCACGGTGGTGCGGGCGCTGGAGAGCGCCGTGGTGCCCGGCGGGCGGCGGGTACGGGCGGCGCGGGGGTGGACGTCGCGGGTGGTGACGCCGCAGGACGGGGTGCGGGTGGTGGACGGGCTGATCACGGGACTGCACGAGCCGCGGTCCAGCCATCTGATGATGCTTTCGGCCATCGCGGGAGAGGAGTTGCTGGCCAGGTCTTACGAAGAGGCAATGCGAAACGCATATCTGTGGCATGAGTTCGGTGACGTCCATATGATCATTCCCGATATGTGATCGGCAGCGTAGTTTCGCGCTGATCTATACCGAAATGACGCTGCTGACGCGCAGACGTCATCCATTCATCGGGAGTCAACCCAATGCGACGGCACCTCTCCGCACTCGCCGCCCTGGCCGTGGCCGGTTCACTGGCGGGCTCCGCGCTCGCCGTACCGGCGACCGCCGCCACGGCCCCGGCCGCGCCCGCGAGCGCCGCCCGGATCACGCCCTCACCGCAGTCCCCCCTCAAGGCCACCGTCTACTACAACAAGTACGTGCGGCGCGGGGGCTCGTTCACGTACACCATCAAGAGCAAGAACGTCGGCGAGTGGCCCACCGACTTCGCCGGCCTCCTGGCGATCCTCCCCAAGGGCGCCTCGAAGACCAGGGTCGTGAGCAAGTCCTCCTCCACCGTCTGCGACATCGAGAAGCGCGAACTCATCTGCTTCTTCGACACCCTCAAGCCCGGCCGCACCACCACCGTCAAGGTCAAGGTTTGGCTCAAGCGCAGCACCAAGGGCTCCGTCTACGGCGAGTTCGGCACGTTCTCCGTCGACGTCCCCGGCGGTGTCGACATCACCAACCCCGAAGAACTCGACAAGCTCGACCTGGCCCAGGACATCAAGTACCTCAAGGTAAGAACCAAGATCATCCGCTAGACCCATTCCCCCCGGGGCACGACCGCCCGTGCCCCGGGCGCCCCGCTCAACGGTCAGGCGGCGGCCGGGACCTCGTGGATCCTCGGAAGATCGCCCGACACCGTGGCGCGGGCGAGACCCGCCAGATCGCGGCGGGTGGCCCCAGGCTCATGGGCGAGCAAGGGGAAGAGGGTCACCTCGACCACGAGCCCACGAGACCGCAGGATGCGCCCCAGGGACGCCAGCAGGCTGTCCTCGCCCACGAAGGCGGGAGCCGTGGCGAGCGCGCCTCCCGCGTCCCCGTACCGCAGCGCGACCGGCCGTACGGGAGCCCCCGCGTCCACAGCCGCCTGGAACACCGCGGCCCGGAACGGCCCCGTCCCCCGCCCGCACCATGTGGTCCCCTCGGGAAACGCCACCACCGACCGCCCCCCACGCAGCACGTCGGCCACCTGACGCACCGTGCCGGGCAACAACGACAACCGCTCCCGGTCGATGAACACCGCCCCACTCCCCGCCACCAGCGTCCGCAGCACCGGCCACCGGGCGATCTCGCTCTTGGCCAGCGCCCGGCACGGCAACACCGCCGCCACCACCACCGGATCCAGCCAGGACACATGATTGGCGACGATCAGCGCACCCTCAGGCCCGGGAACCGCGGCCGCACGGGGCGCCGCGGTCCCCCCGAACACCGTGAACCCCTCCTGCACCCGGACCCGCACCCCGAGCACCCGCAACAACAGCCGCGCCTGCGCCATCGTCGCCGACGCCAGGACCGACGCGGGAAGCCGCCGCGCCACCGCCGTCCACGGCAACGCCACGAGCACCAGCACCACCACCGCCAGCACCCGCCCCGCCAGCCGCACCGGCCCCGCCGCGCGCGGGGCCGGCGTCACGCACCCCGACACCGTGCACGGCCCGCTGGGCACCCACGTCCAGGCGCTCATTCCGGCACCCCGAGGAAGTACCGCAGGTACCGCGTGTCGATCTCGGCCAGCGACAGCAGCACGAAGAAGTCCGCCGTCCCGAAGTCCGGATCGTGCGCGGGCGCCCCGCAGATCCACGACCCGAGCCGCAGGTATCCCCGCAGCAGCGACGGGATCACGAAGCGGTCCGGCCGCGGCACCCCGCACCCCGTCCACGCGTGCCGCGGCGTCACCCGGTACTTCTCCGGCCCGAGCGGGATCTTGTCCAGCACCCCCGCCGCCGTCATCCCCCCGTCGTCCAGCGGAATCGAGCAACACCCGCCGAGCCACCCGTAGCCCCCGGCCACCATGTACCTGGCGATACCGGCCCACATGAGCCCGACCACGGCGCCACCCCGGTGATCGGGATGGACGCAGGTGCGCCCCACCTCCACCATGTCGCCGCGGATCCCCGCCAGCCCCGACAGGTCGAACTCGCCATCCGAGTACAACCGGTCGGCCCTGCCGGGCGCCAGCAACCGGTACGTCCCTACGACCTGGTCGCCCTGCCGCACCAGAAGGTGATCGCAGTAGGCGTCCAGCGCGTCCACGTCCAGGCCGGTGATCGGGGAGTCGAGGCGTGCCCCCATCTCCTCGGCGAACACCAGGTGGCGCAGGCGCTGGGCCTCACGCATCTCCGCGCCGTTCCTGGCGAGCGTCACCGTGTACCGGCCGTGCGCGTCGGTCAGGACACCCTGACCGTCACCGGAGCCCGGACCGCCGCGAACATCGCCGGTCACGCCGCCGGGAAAGAGCTGGGTCATGGCATGCCTCCTCTTCTGGCACCCATGAAGACATGCGGAGATGGCCATCGGCCGTCCGTATGGTGAACCGTGTGCACGCTCACTCTGAGCGGTCGGTAGCGTTGTCCGGTGATGAAGCAGCGAACGCTTTTGATCACCTTGAACGGCCCCGACCGCCCTGGGGTGACGTCCCGGCTCTTCAGCGTGCTGGCGACGTTCCCCGTGATCGTGGCCGACATCGAGCAGGTCGTGATTCGCGGCCGGCTCACTCTCGGCGTGCTCGTCGCGTACGCGGGCGGCCCGCCGACCGGCACCGGCGGCACCATCGGCGCCCTGTGGACGGCGGTGGAACGGCTGGCGGACGACCTCGGCATGGAGGTCGAGCTGTCCACCGGCACCGACGCCAAGGAGAAGCGCCGCCGCGGCCGCCTGCACGTCACCGTCCTCGGCGAGCCGCTACAGCCCGCCGCCATGGCCGGCATCGCGGGACGCATCGCGGCGGCGGGTGCCAACATCGACCGCATCGAGCGCCTGGCGCACGAGCCGGTCACCTGCATCGAGATGGCCATCTCCGGCGCCGACCCCGACTCCCTGCGCACGGCGCTGGCGGCCGAGGCGGTGCTGCAGGAGGTCGACGTCGCCGTTCAGCGGTCCGGCCTGCACCGCCGGGCCAAGCGGCTGATCGTCATGGACGTCGACTCGACGCTCATCCAGGGCGAGGTGATCGAGCTGCTCGCCGCGCACGCCGGGTGCATGGACGAGGTCGAGAAGATCACCACCGCCGCCATGCGCGGCGAGCTCGACTTCGCCGCCTCCCTGCGGGAACGCGTCGCCCTCCTGGAGGGCCTCTCCACCGACGTCTTCGAGCGCGTCCGCGCCGAGGTCGTCCTCACCCCGGGCGCCCGCACGCTGGTGCGCACCCTCAAGCGCCTGGACTACCGCTTCGCCATCGTCAGCGGCGGCTTCACCCAGATCACCGACTCCCTGGTCGACGACCTCGGCATCGACTACTCCGCCGCCAACACCCTCGAAGTGGCCGGTGGCAAGCTCACCGGCCGCGTCACCGGCGAGATCGTGGACCGCCCCGGCAAGGCCCGGGCCCTGGAGCGCTTCGCCCGCCAGGCCGGCATCCCCATCAGCCAGACCGTCGCCATCGGCGACGGCGCCAACGACCTCGACATGATCACCGCGGCCGGCCTCGGCATCGCCTTCAACGCCAAGCCGGTCCTGCGCCAGGCCGCCGACACCGCCGTCAACGTCCCCTACCTCGACGCCATCCTCTACCTCCTCGGCATCTCCCGCGACGAGATCGTCGCCGCGGACGCCGAGGACGACCTGACGCCCTAGTCCTTGGGGTTCCAGCGGCGCGCCAGGCGGCCGTCGCCGGGCCCGAGGTCGCTCCAGGCCTCGGTGGTCTCGATCACGGCGAACGCGCCGGGGGGGAACTTGTGCTCGTCGCGGGCCAGGGTGAGGTTCAGGAACAGCTCGTGGGCGCCCGGGTTGTGGCCGACCAGCAGCAGGGTGGAGACCTCGTCACCCGTGCGGCGGATCAGTTCCACCAGCTCGTCGGGGTAGGCCTCGTAGATGTCCGTCTCGATCTGGACGGGGGCGTCGGGGGCGAGTGTCGCGAGGGTCAGCTCGGCCGTCCGCCTGGTGCGCTCGGAAGGGGAGCACAGCACCAGGTCGGGGATCAGGCCCATCGACTTCAGCGTCTCCCCGGCCCGACCGGCGTCCCGCTCGCCGCGGTCGGTCAGCGGGCGTTGCCGGTCGGCCAGGCCGGGAACGTGCGCGGCCTTCGCGTGCCGCAGGACGATGAGGGTGTTCACCCGCCAACTATGCCCTAGGAGCATGACCGATATACGCCACCGGGCGTACGGCTGCGCGGCCGTACGCCCGGGATTCAGCGAACGATCAGCTGGAGACCTTCTCCGGCTCGATCGGCGTGGCGCTGCCGCCCGCCGGGGCGATGCTCGACGAGCGCCGCTTGGAGACCACGATGGCGGCCACCACGATCCCGACCGCCAGCACGGTGACGCCGACGCGCAGTCCCGCGTTGTCGGCGTACGTGACGACCGCGGGGGCGATGAGCAGGGCGACGAGGTTCATCACCTTGATCAGCGGGTTGATGGCCGGACCGGCGGTGTCCTTGAACGGGTCGCCGACCGTGTCACCGATGACCGTGGCCGCGTGCGCCTCGGAACCCTTGCCGCCGTGGTGGCCGTCCTCGACCAGCTTCTTGGCGTTGTCCCACGCGCCACCGGAGTTGGCGAGGAACACCGCCATCAGCGTGCCGGCCGCGATGGCCCCGGCGAGGTAGCCGCCGAGCGGGGCGTACCCCAGCGCGAAGCCCACCGCGATCGGCGTCATCACCGCCAGCAGACCGGGTGTGGCCAGCTCACGCAGCGAGTCACGGGTGCAGATGTCCACCACACGGCCGTAGTCGGGCAGCTCGGTGCCGGCCATGATGCCCGGCTTGGTGCGGAACTGCTCACGCACCTCGAACACCACCCGCCCGGCGGCCCGGCCCACCGCGCTGATCGCCAGCCCGGAGAACAGGAACACCACCGCGGCACCGACGATCAGGCCCACCAGCACGTCCGGCGAGTCGACGGACAGGCTGAACGAGCTGAACGAGCCCAGCGCGTCCTTGACGCCCGCGCTCGCCTGCGCGAGCTGACTCTCCACCGCGGTGCGGAACGAGCCGAACAGCGCGGTCGCCGCGAGCACCGCCGTGGCGATGGCGATGCCCTTGGTGATCGCCTTGGTGGTGTTGCCCACCGCGTCCAGCGAGGTAAGGATGCGGGCGCCCTCGCCCTCGACGTCGCCGGACATCTCGGCGATGCCCTGGGCGTTGTCGGAGACCGGCCCGAAGGTGTCCATGGACACGATCACGCCGACCGTGGTCAGCAGGCCGGTGCCGGCCAGCGCCACCGCGAACAGCGCCACGGTCACGTTGCCGAAGCCGAGCAGGAACGCGCCGTACACCGCGCCGCCGATCAGCAGCGCCGAGTAGACCGCGGACTCCAGGCCGACGGCGATGCCGGACAGGATGACGGTGGCCGCGCCGGTGCGCGAGCTCTCGACGATGTCCTTGACCGGACGGCGGTTGGTCTCGGTGAAGTAACCCGTGAGCACCTGGATGGCGCTCGCCAGCACCAGGCCGATCAGCACCGCGCCGATCGCGATCAGGCGGGGGTCGGAGTCGATACCGGCGATGGCGGTGCTGACATTGGTCAGCTCGGCGAACGAGCCGGGCAGGTAGGCGAACGCCGCCACGGCCACCAGGACGGCCGAGATGATGGCCGACAGGAAGAAGCCGCGGTTGATGGCGGCCATGCCGTTGCGGTCGCCGGTGCGCGGCGCGGTCGCGAAGATGCCGACGATGGCGGTGATGACACCGATCATCGGGACGATCAGCGGGAACACCAGGCCCTCGGTGCCGAAGGCCGCCTTGCCCAGGATGAGGCTGGCGACCAGCATGACGGCGTACGACTCGAACAGGTCGGCCGCCATGCCCGCGCAGTCACCGACGTTGTCGCCCACGTTGTCGGCGATGGTGGCGGCGTTGCGGGGGTCGTCCTCGGGGATGCCCTGCTCGACCTTGCCGACCAGGTCGGCGCCGACGTCGGCGGCCTTGGTGAAGATGCCGCCGCCGACACGCATGAACATCGCGAGCAACGCGGCGCCGAAGCCGAAGCCCTCCAGGACGCTCGGGGCGTCGCCACGGTAGGCGAGCACCACGATCGCCGCGCCCAGCAGGCCGAGGCCCACGGTGAACATGCCCGCGACGCCGCCGGTGCGGAAGGCGATGCGCATGGCGACCTTCTCGCCCTGCTCACGGGCGGCGGCGGCCACGCGCACGTTCCCGCGCACGGCCAGCCACATACCGATGAAACCGGTCAGCGCGGAGAACGCCGCGCCGACCACGAAGAAGACCGAACGGCCGATGGCCACACCGGTCGACTCAGCGGGCAACAGAAGCAGTAGAAAAGGGATGAGCACTACAAATATGGCAAGCGTCCGGAATTGCCGCGTGAGATACGCCGCGGCGCCTTCCTGAACCGCACGCGAGATGTTCTGCATGCGTTCGGTGCCCTGACCTGCGGCCAGCACCTCGCGAACCAGCGCGCCCGCGACGGCGAGCGCGAGCAACGCGACCGCGGCCACCACGACCACGATGGTGAGATGGGAACCGCTAAGGGATACCGCTGCGGCGTCGTCAGCGGCTAGATAACGCCCAGACATCCGTCCTCCTCGGCCTGACGGGTAGGTCCGAGCTCGGACCGCGCTGCGAAATCGAGTCGGGGGGCGGCGCGCATCCGAGCTGGATTGGCAGTGCCGCTTCCGGTAACGTCCGCAGACCTCCCGCAGGGCGACGTCGATCTGCGGGGACAAAACCTTGGCCGGTGCGGGGAGTCTACGCAGGCATCAGCCAGATATGAAGCCTCTTCCCCCAGCCAATCAGGAACCCGATCGGCAGGCAGCGGGGCTTTGCCCTGCAACAACGCGGTTTTCCCCACCCCGGTCGGAGCGACCCTCATGTTACGGCCAAGATTGTATTGCCAAAATATGATGACCGAAATACCTGTGGCCATACCGAAACACCCGGCCCCAACGGGACCGGGTGATGCCCTGCGAAGCCTTCCGGGAGTGCCGGGAACGCGAGTGGCGGGACCGTCCGGGCACGGCGAACCCCGCCGTCGGCTCGGAGAGTCAGGAGAGGGCGGTCAGGCGGCCGGGAGGCCCGTGGTGGCGGCCGGCCAGCTCATCCGGATCCGCAGACCCTTGGCACTCGGGTACACCTCGACGTCGTCCGCCAGCGCCGCGATGACCGCGATGCCGAAACCGGACATCAGCGTGTCGGCGGGCAGCAGACTGGCCAGCGCGGTGCCGTTGACGGCGGTGGGCGGGCCGTCGTCGTCCTGGTAGACCTGCTCCAGGTCGTCGCTCGGTGCCGAGTCGGTCACCGTGACCTCGAAACGGCCTGAGTCATCGCACAGCTCGATGCGGATCGGCTCGCCGGGGCAGTGGACGCGATGAGCCTCCACTGCCCGCGAGCAGGCTTCTCCGACGGCGAGCCGTACTTCGTCCAGCAACGCCTCCGCCACCCCCGTGCGGCGCGCGATGGCCGTGGCGACCAACCGCGCCGTGCGGACGTGCGCCGGCAGGGCACTGAACGTCAGCTCGACGGTGGCCATGACTACTTGTCTCGGCCGTGAGCTTCCTTGGCCTCTTCGACCGAGGCGTAAATCCCGAAGACCTTGGTCAACCCGGTGATCCGGAAGATCTTCAGGATGCGCTCCTGCGTGCAGACGAGCTCCAGGGAGCCGTCGTGCGCCCGAACGCGCTTGAGCCCGCCGACCAGCACACCGAGTCCGGTGGAATCAAGGAAGTCCACCTTCTCCATGTTGACCAGGAGATGGAAGTTGCCCTTGTTCACGAGGTCGATCAGCAGCTCACGCAGCCTCGGCGCGGTATAGACATCGATCTCACCCTCGACTTCCACGATGGTGAGCCGGTCTTCGGTGTGGTGGTCCAACTTCAGATCCACAGATCCTCCAGCGCCTTGCCTGCTGAGTCCACGACGAGGGGTCTGACATGCTGGGACCCCAAGCCCCAGCGCGCAATACCCTGACGCGCGGCATTCAACCACGCCCCGCCTTTGTGTCTATACGAAATCACGACTCCGGGCGACTCTCCCCCAAGATGCCAAACTGGAAACCAGTGACTGCGACTACATCACCCTCACGGCGAGCCGAGCCGCTGCTCGCGCGGCTGCTCGCCGTGCCCGCACGCCGGGAGCGTGTCACCCATGTGGAACACGTTCCCGCACGTCAGGCAGGTGAAGCGCGCTGGCCCGACTGGGTCGGCGAGCCGCTTGTCAGCCGTCTGCGAAACTTGGGCGTGGACGGGCTCTGGGAGCACCAGGCGACGGCCGCCGACCTCGCGCACCGTGGCCAAAACGTGATCATTTCCACGGGGACCGCGTCGGGAAAATCTCTCGCCTACCTGGTGCCGGCCGTGTCGGAGATCCTTTCCGGGGGCAGCGTCCTGTACCTCACGCCGACCAAGGCGCTCGCCGCGGACCAGCTGCGCGCGGTGCGGGCGCTCGACCTCGCCCAGGTGCGGGCGGCGACCTACGACGGCGACACCCCGATCGAGGAACGCCAGTGGGTGCGGCGCAACGCCAACTACGTCCTCACCAACCCCGACATGCTGCACCGGTCGATCCTGCCCCGGCACTCGGCGTGGACATCGTTCTGGCGGCGGCTACGGATCATCGTGATCGACGAGTGCCACGGGTACCGGGGGGTGTTCGGGTCCCACGTGGCGCAGATCCTCCGGCGGCTGCGCCGGATCTGCGCGAAATACGGCTCCCGTCCGGTGTTCGTGCTCGTGTCGGCCACGGTGAGCGACCCCGCCATCGCGGCGATGCGCCTCACCGGCCTTGAGACGGCCGAGGTGACCACGGACGCCTCTCCCCGGGGTTCAACCACCTTCGCGCTCTGGGAGCCGCCCCTGACGGACCTGCGCGGCGAACGGGGCGCCCCCGTGCGGCGCACCGCGACGGCGGAGACCGCCGACCTGCTGTCCGATCTCGTGGTGGACGACGTCCGCACCCTGGCGTTCGTCCGGTCCCGCCGCGCCGCCGAGACGGTGTCGCTGATCGCCCGCGGCAACCTGGAGGAGGTGTCGCCGGAACTGCCCGCCCAGGTGGCCGCGTACCGGGCCGGGTACCTCGCCGAGGACCGGCGGCGGCTGGAGAAGGCGCTGCGGGACGGCGCGGTCATGGGGCTGGCGTCCACCAACGCTCTGGAGCTGGGGATCGACGTGTCCGGCCTGGACGCCGTGCTGATCGCCGGCTGGCCCGGCACGCGGGCGTCGCTGTGGCAGCAGGCCGGGCGTGCCGGGCGGGACGGCCAGGACGCGCTCGCGGTGCTGATCGCGCGCGACGATCCCCTGGACACCTACCTGGTCCACCATCCCGAGGCGCTTTTCGGGCAACCGGTCGAGGCGATCGTCCTCGACCCGGACAACCCCTATGTCCTCGGCCCCCACCTGTGCGCCGCGGCCGCGGAGATCCCGCTCACCGAGGCCGACCTGCCGACCTTCGGCCCGTCGGCGGCTGACGTGCTGGACGACCTGGTCGAACGGGGCATGCTGCGGCGCCGCCCGCAGGGGTGGTTCTGGACCCGGCGCGAGCGGGCCGCGGACCTGGCCGACATCCGGGGCTCGGGCGGCGCGCCCGTCCAGATCGTCGAGGCCGCCACCGGACGGCTCCTCGGCACCGTGGACGAGCCGTCCGCCCACACCGCCGTGCACACCGGCGCCGTCCACCTGCACCAGGGCGAGACCTACCTCGTCGACACCCTGGACCTGGACGCCGGCGTAGCCCTGGTCTCCGCCGCCGAGCCCGACTACTCCACCTTCGCCCGAGACGTCACCGACATCGCCGTCCTGGAGTCCCTCCGCTCCCACCCCTTCGGCCCCGGCGAGCTCCACTTCGGCACCGTCGAGGTCACCCGCCAGGTCGTCTCGTTCCTCAAACGCCGCTTCCAGACCGGCGAGGTCCTGGGCGAGGAGCCCCTGGACCTCCCCCCACGCACCCTCCGCACCCGCGCCGTCTGGTGGACCCTCCCCGACGAAGCCGTAGCCCCCCTCCTGGCCGCCGGCCACGACCTGGCCGGCTCCGCCCATGCCGCCGAACACGCCTCAATAGGCCTGCTCCCCCTGTTCGCCACCTGCGACCGCTGGGACATAGGCGGCGTGAGCACAGAACGCCACCCCGACACCGGCCTGCTCACAGTCTTCGTCTACGACGGCCACGAAGGCGGCGCCGGCTTCGCCGAACGCGCCTACCAAAAGGCCCCCGCCTGGCTAAAAGCCACCCAAGAAGCCATCCACTCCTGCGAATGCAAAAACGGCTGCCCCAGCTGCATCCAATCCCCCAAATGCGGCAACGCCAACGACCCCTTAGACAAACAAGGCTCCCACCACCTCCTAACCACCCTCCTAACCCCCCAAACCCCCCCAAAACACCCGTCTCCATAACAACCGCCCCACCGCAACCGACCCCGCACCGGCCGAACACGTGGCCGGCCGAACACGTCGCAACCGAACACGTCGCAACCGAACACGTCGCGACCGAACACGTCGCGCCCAGGCGAATAGCGGCCTGTGCTCCCGGCGCCGGTACGGCGAGATGTGGTGCGGCGAACCCGGCGCCGCCTTACGGCGGACAACCCGGCGTGCGTGCGGCGCCGGTGAAATGGTCCTCGCGGGAGGCCGCGCTCCGCGCGAAGGGCGCAAGGGCTGTGCCTGCGCGGGGGACACCCCCGCACCCCCGGGTCCTGCCAGGCTCACGGTGCTCCACCACGACGCGTCCCCTCGGGCCGGTATCCCACCGTATGAGGGCGCCGGATTCGCCATCCAACCTCCCGCCGACCCGGCGCCAAAAGAAGACGAACCCGACGAGGCAACGGGGCTCCGGCGGCGCCGCCTCACGGCGGGAAACCGAGCGTGCTGGGCGCCCTGAGAATGGTCCTTGCCGAGGGCGCGCTCCGCGCGGAAGCCGCAAGGGCTGGGTGACGTCCCCTGAAGTGGCGTAACTCCTGGGGATTGTGTCGATGGCCCGCCACCTGGCGCCTAGGGCGACGCATTCATGATCACGGTCATGGAAATCACACCACCTGGCGGGACGTCACCAAGGGCTGTTCTCCCGCGGGGGACACCCGCACCCCCGAGGCCGCCGGCCCCACCCTCGCCACCGCCCCGGCCTCGCCCTCACCCAGCCCTTCGAGCCTGCCGCCCTGTCCCAAACCCGCAGCACGGAATCACACCACTTGGCGGGACACCACCGCGCCGGGGGCGACCGTACGGCAGACCCCTATCGAACCCTTCGGTGGGGCTCGTGGATCAGGCAGGGCCCGCGCGCGCATGGGCTGTCATGGTCCTGAGCCCCAGGAGGGGAATGGGGAGCTGGACGGCCACTTGGACCTGGATCACGCCGGTGCGAACGGTGCACCGGGTCAGAGTGGCGTGATTGGCAGTGGCCAGGGTGCGTGCTCGATGACAGGCCTGAGCGGGGGCCGCCAGGGCATGAACGGCTCCCGCGAGGGCGCTGAGGTCAGCGGCGGACTGGGCACGATGCCGCGCCACGCGGACCATGCCAGATGCCACCAGTCCACCAGCCACCAACCAGACCAGCGCCATCACACAGATCAGCCAAATCGTCGCAGAGCCCCTCTCACACCCCACCCACCGCCACCGCATGGCAGAGCCTTCTGAACCCCAGGCTCCGTAGCGAAAACGGCGTCCGCCGTGAAACACCTCAGAGCCCCTCTGACACCCGGACCAGCCTGATCGCCGCCCCCTCATGGCAGTGGCTCCTGAACCCCAGGCTCCAGGCGAAAACGGCGTCCGCCGAAAACACCTCCCAGCCCCTCTGAGCAGCCACTCTGACATCCGAACCTGCCTGATCGCCGCCACCTCGCGCACCCGGACCCGCCTGGCCGCCGCCACCGCATGACGGCGGCTCCTGAACCCCAGGCTCCACGGCGGATACGGCGTCCGCCTTGGAACGCCTCGGAGCCCCTCTCACCCGCGGATCCGCCTGGTCGCCACCACCTCATGACGGCGGCTCCTGAACCCCAGGCTCCACGGCGGATACGGCGTCCGCCTTGGAACGCCTCGGAGCCCCTCTCACCCGCGGATCCGCCTGGTCGCCACCACCTCATGACGGCGGCTCCTGGACTCCGGGCTCCGTGGCGGAGACGGCGTCGGCCTTGATGGG
Organism: Sphaerisporangium aureirubrum; assembly: GCF_042658925.1. Taxonomy (NCBI): domain Bacteria; kingdom Bacillati; phylum Actinomycetota; class Actinomycetes; order Streptosporangiales; family Streptosporangiaceae; genus Sphaerisporangium; species Sphaerisporangium aureirubrum. The sequence continues at coordinate 2,088 of NZ_JBHSRF010000001.1, read as the reverse complement.
CACTGCGGGGATGAGTGCCATGGAACCCGGCCGTATGGTCGCCGAGACGGTGACACGGCTCAGCTCGGCGTCACGGCTCACGAGGACCACCGCTCCAGCCGGAACGGCACGTGCGACCACCCGCCGCACCTCCTCCAACGGCTCCCCCCGCGCGGCTGCCCTCGCCCCGACTCGGGCCGCGTCAACGCACTCCAGTTGCACCCCTACAGCCACCACTCCCCAAAGCGCCCCGCCGAGCACCAGCCCGACCACCGGCAACCCCACCGCCATCTCAGCCGTCACCGCCCCCCGTTCGCATCGGCGGCGTCGGAGCCGGGTGCGCCGCTCTCCGGATGGCAGTCGCCGGATCATCCGGCGAGCCTGAGGGCACGGCCGATGATGTCGGTGAGCATCTTGCGGACGTCAGGGCTGGTCACAATCTTGTAGAGCAGACCGGCGAAGGCGCAGGCGGCGATCGTGCCCACCGCGTACTCGGCGGTGGACATGCCCGCCTGAGCACGAGTGCGGGCCATCACCAGAGCCCGATGGTTCGACGCCCTGAGGCGGTTCAACAGGGCGCGGGCTTGAGCACGGGCACCGCGACACCTGTCGGCGACGATCCGCCCGAGCGCCTCCCCGTACGACCTGCGCACCCGCCGCACGGCGAGAACGTCCCGCTTCCGCTCCGCACCGACCGCATGCCGCCCCTGTGAGCAGACCCAACTGCGCATGTTGCCCTCCCTGAAGTACTCCCGCAGCCGAACGAGCGACCCGCCCGACACGATGAACAGGGCCATGCTGACCTGGCACGGCACCCCAGATCCGCCCTGAATGTCGTTCTGTGGATAACCGATCGAACGAAGTTCGGTTTGTGGGCCAAACAGAAGCCGAGCGGCTGGAACCAGCACGGGCCCCCTCCCACCGCGAACGCAGGACAGGACATCAAGCGGCCGGACACCAAGCCGAGCACTCCCGGAAGCGGCCTGCCTCCGTCCATAGCGGGCTCAGGCGGGCCATGCTCGAAGCCGGGCACCCCTTCCAGAAGCCGGGCGTAACGCCGTCAGCAGAGCTACAGGCAAGCGTTGCTTGAACTGGGCGCCCTTATGACCGGCGGGACTTCGCACGCGGCCCTCGTTTGGGCTGGGCCGTTGCGGGTGACGGCCGCACGAGGGCCGCACGAGGGCCGTCTGAGGAGGGCGAGGCGCTGGCGCTGCTCGGAACGGAGCGGAGCGGAGGGTGGCGCTTTCGGGGGAGGTTGGGGCGGGCAAGACCGCCACGCCGGACGAGCCGTGGCACCGGCTGGCGACGTCGATCGTGAACAGGCCGGCGTACAGGCGGGACGACGTCGAGGCTGCCGCTCGCCGTGGAGTCGGCGAGGACCGAACCGAGTGGCCCTCGAGCCCGGCAGGACGCCGCCCGCAAGGGTCACCGACGGGCGTGGCCCCAGCCGGATGTCCTCGGGGCGGCCGGAGGGCCGTGGGGGTTGGGGCGCCGTGCGAGGACTTCGGGTGGTCAGTTGTTGAAGGCCTGGGTGGCGAGGGTCGCGACGATGGGGATGATGCCGAGGAAGACGAATGCCGGGAGGAAGCAGAGTCCCAGGGGGGCGATGACCTGTACGCCTGCTCGGCGGGCGGCGGCGGAGGATGCGGCTTGGGCCTCGCGGGTGGCGTCGTCGGACAGCCTGCTCAGGACATCGGCAACGGGGGCGCCGGTTGTCGCGGCCCGGGTCATGTCCCGGGCCAGGGTCGAGAGCGCGGGATCATCGCGTAGTTCCGCCCAGGCCTCTTCGGGCACGGCCCCCAGGCGCGACCTTCCGGTCACGGACGAGAGTTTCGCGGCGAGTGGGCCGCCCACCGCCTCGGCGGCGATTTCCACAGCGCCGGCGACGGGCAGACCGGCCCGCAGGCACGCCACCATCAGATCCACCGCGAACGGCAGATCTCCCATCACCCGCATCCGCTCACTGCGCTCCTCCCCCGTTTCCCCCCGCCGCCTCAACACGACCACAACACCCCCCGCACACCCCCCGACCACCACCCCCAGAATCCCTCCAACCACCAATACACCCGCCACCCCTCCCACCAGCACGCCCGCCCCAACAGCCCTCAG